>NZ_JBFAET010000001.1:0-35526 GCF_040642095.1 Streptomyces sp. NPDC020362 | reverse complement strand
CCGTGAGTCCTGAGCCGTGAGCCGCTGACCACCGGCGCCGCCGGTGCGCCCTCGACGTGTGACGGCGCCGGGGCGCGGCGGTCGGTGGGCCCTCTAGGCCCGGTGGGCCGCGGAGATCTGGCCGACCAGGACGGCGAACGGCATGTCGAGGGCGGCGTAGAGGGCGCCGGCCTCGGGGGCGGCGTTGTCGGCGAGGGCCTCGACCATGAGGGTGGCGTAGTCGCTGACGATGACGCCCGCCTGCTGCATGCGCAGCAGTCCCGCCTCGCGCTTGGCGTGGCTGAAGGTGCCGGAGGCGTCCACTGTCACGTAGGCGTCGTGCCCCGCGGCCGTCGCGGAGATCGCGGGCAGTGCGGCGCACACCTCGAGCGACACCCCGGCGAAGATCAGCTTCTGCCGGCCGGTGGCCTCGATGGCCTCGCGGACCCGGTCGTCGTGCCAGGCGTTGACCGTGCTGCGGTCGATGATCTTCAGTCCGCTCGGCAGTGCCTCGACCAGTTCGGGGGTGGTCGGCCCCCACATGCTGTCGGCGGCGGTGGTGGTGACGACCAGGGGGAGTCCCAGCGCGGTCGCCGCCCGTGCCAGCGCCACCACGTTGTGCTTCAGTTCGCCGAGCGGGATGTCCCGGACGCCGGACAGCAGGCCCACCTGGTGGTCGACCAGTACCACGGCGACGTTCTCTCGGGTGATCGGCTCCAGGAACCTATTGCGCTCGCTCATGTTCCGCTCCTTGGATTGAGCCAGAGCCTTTTGGTCACCAAACTTGATAGTCAATATTGATGACATTTCGACGCTATACCTCGGCTCCCGGGAGGGCAAGCGCCGGTACGGGTCGCCGGGGATCCGGATGATGGTGTCCGAGCCCATGAGGCGGGCCAATAAAATCGCTGGTGACACAGCACTGTGGTGGACGACCGCCGAGACGGGAGACGCGTTGACCGGGCACCAGACCGCGGAACCGGACCTCGGCGTGCTCGCTGCCCGGGTCCTCTTCTCCATTCAGCGCGAGCTGTTCACCGCGCTCGCCGAGCAGGGCTTCGACGACATCCCACCCCGCGCCGGCGCCGTACTCGCCTACCTGCGTGCCGACGGCATCCGTGCCAGCGATCTCGCCCGCGCCTCCGGACAGCACAAGCAGGTCATCGGCTCCCTCGTCGACGACCTCGAACGCCTCGGCTATGTCGAACGCAAACCCGACCCCGCAGACCGCCGTGCCAAACTGATCTGCCCCACCGAGCGCGGCCTGCTCCAGATGGAGGCCGCCGCCTCGATCATGCGCACGATCGAGGAACGCCACGCGAAGGCACTGGGCAAACAGGAGTACGCCACCTTCAAGACGGCTCTGCAGCGCGTGGCCGATCTCCAACGCCAGGCCCAGCGCGACAGCCAGGCGCCCGGACGGAGCCAGAGCAACAAAGAGGAGGCACCGTAGGTCCTGCCTGTCTCCGAGCCCCGGTCAGACTGCCAGGCGGCGGATCGCGACCACGGCCGCGTCGTCATTCAGATGGCCGTGGACGTGGGCCAGCAGGTCGTCCCGCAGAAGGCGCAGCAGCTCCTCGGGGTCTTCCTTGGCCCACTCGGGCACCCGTTCGGCGAGGGGGTAGAAGACACCCTCGGCATTGCGTGCTTCGATGACGCCGTCCGTGTAGAGGAGCAACAGGTCGCCGACCTCGAACGGGAACGTCTGGACGTCGTACTCGGCAATGCCGAGGAGCCCGCCGAATCCGATCGGAAGGTGGCTCGCCTCGGCCACGAGCGTGGTGATGCGATTCCCGTGCAGCACGAGCGGTGGTGGGTGGCCGCAGGCGATGAGGTGGAGCACCGCTTCGTGGTCGGGGATGTCGAGCACCATGGCGGTGGCGAAGTCCTCGTTCGCGTCCTGCTCCGCCTCCTCTCGCCACTGGTTCGTGTCCCAGCGGAACGCCGCGTCCAGGTGGACGGCGAGGCGTGGCAGTGTGGCTTGCCGATGGGCGGCCGCGCGAAAGGCGCCCAGCAGCAGGGCGGCGTTGTTGATCGCGGCCAGGCCATTGCCGCGTACGTCGCCGATGAGGAGCCGGGTGCTGTGGTGGGCGGTCCGCGCGGCCGCGTACAGGTCTCCGCCCAGGTCGGCCTCCTCCTCGGCCGGGAGGTACAGGCCGGCGATCCGCAGCGGGCCACTGCGTCCGGGCAGCGGCTGAAGCAGGACGCTCTGCGCGGCTTCGGCCACCGACCGCGCCCGGTGCAACTGCCGCTCGCGCCGACTCCGCACCACACAGAAGGCGACACAGAGGACGGAGACGACGACCAGGGCGGCGATCTGAGCTTGAACGTTGGCCGTGGACAGGGCTCCTCGGAGCACCCCGATCAGCACCTGCGCCGCGACCGCGAGAACCCCCATCAGTGCCGTCATACGAGCGCCGGCGAGCGCTACCGTGATCGCGGGAGCCGCCACCAGCAGTGGGCCCAGGTGGATGTGCGACGGTGACAGCACATCGACCACACAGACCGCGACGATCAGCCCAAGCGGGATCACCATCAGCGCGGGCGCGTGACCCGGCCTCCAGGCAGGCCGGAACTCCATCCACGGTCGAAGGGCCATGCCACAAGCCTTGCACCTGCGCCCTGCTGTGGGCGTGCGCCGCTCCGGCACGGGGGCGTGGCTCTGGACGGCTACAACAACGACGCCCTGGGAGCGTGGCGGACCGACCGGGTCGACGGCGACTCCAACGCACCACTTGGTCCCGTCGCGGCGTTCGTCCTCTCCCCGTCCCGTCTGCACAAGGGTCTCTTCCACGCCTGGGTCCGGCAGGCCACCGGCATCACCGTGCAGATCGCGCAACGCCGGGACGGCGGGCTCCGTCACACCTGGGCCAGGGCCGGAGTCCCACCCCGTGAGGTCCGCTGCTTCGCTGTCGTCCGCGTCCTTGGGTGGCAGGGCGGACATTCGCCCGGCTCGGACGATGCCGACGCCCCTCCAAGGACTACGAATACCTCCGCTCCAACTCGGAGAACGTCATCTACCGCGCCACGACCATGCTGCTCCTGCGCCGACTTGCAAGAGCGGCTGGCTGACCGGCCTTTCGGACACCCTCCAGCAGCAAGGTCGTGACTCCGTTGGCGATCTTGAGAGGGGTGCTGACGGCGCGTTGATTGTGCGATTCGCCGGTGGGGTGCGGGGTGGCGTCTCGGGGAGGGGGCCGAGAATGTCGTTGCGGCCGAGGAGTTGTCGGCGGATTCCAACGCGGACGGTGCTGACGGTGTGGTCGGCGTGTCCGAAGGGGACGCCGGCGATGCTGATGCGGGACCGGCTGGATGTGGGCTTCGAGGGCGAGGACTTCGCGGACCCGTATCCACGGGATGGCCGACCGGGACCGTCGCCGGGGCAGTTGGCGCTGGTGTCGGTGCTGCAGTTTGCGGGGAACTTGCCCGACCGGGCGGCCGCGGCAGCGGTCCGTACCCGCATCGACTGGCAATACGCCCTCGGCCTGGGACTGGACGATCCCGGGTTCGACCACACGGTCTTGTGCGAGTTCGCGCCCGCCTGGTGGCCGGGGACGCGGCGGGTCGGTCGCTGGACCGGAAGTTGGAGGCAGGGCTGCTCAAGGTCGGTGGCCGGCAGCGCACGGACGCCACGCGCGTGCTCGCGGCGGTACGGCGGCCCAGCTGTCTGGAGCTTGCCGGGGAGAGTCTGCGGGGCTGCACTCGAGCAGCTTGCCCTGCACACGCCGGATCTTCTGCTGCCGTTGGTGGAGCCCGAGGGGGACAAGCGTTACGGCCGCAAGGCAGAGATCGGGAAGGTCCCCGGCGCCAAGGCCGGGGTTGACCGCGCTGGCCGAGACCATCGGGCGGGACGGCCAGAAGATCCTCTCCGCAGTGTGGGCGGCCAACGCCCCCCGGTTGCGAACTTTCGCGCAGGTGTAGGTCCTGCGGCAGGCGTGGGTGCACCACTACTACTGGGACGCGCACGGGAAGCTGCGCTGGCGCGACGGGCACGCACTGCCACCGGCCGGCTTGCGGTTCGACTCACCGTATGACACCGACGCGCATACTGTGCCAAGCCGGACACCGCCTGGAGCGGGTACCGCTTCGACGAAGGCGCCTTCACCATCGACTGGAATCATCAGCAGGCCGTCTGCCCGCGCGGGGCGACCAGCCGAGCACGGCGGCCACTGCACATCGCCGGCCACGACTACATCCAGGTCGTCTTCTCCAAAGCCACCTTCATGACCTGCCCCGACCGCCCCAGTGCACCACCTCCGCCACCCGTCCACGAGCCCTGACGCTGCTGCCCACCCGGGAACTGCACGAGATCCAGCAAGCCAACCGCCTCGACCAGCAGACCCGGGACTGGCAGAAGCCTAACGAAATGATCTTCGAGGTGGTTGGACCACTCTGGGCCTGGCGATCTGGGGGTGCGGGGTGGCGCGGCCGAAGCCGTGGGAAGTTGACGACGAGTTGTGGGCGATGGTCGGGCCGCTGCTGCCCAAGGTGGAGCGTCGGCCCCGGAATCCCGGGCGCAAGCCGCGTCCAGATCGGCTGGCTTTCCGGGGCATCCTGCACGTGCTGCACGCCGGGAGCTCCTGGGAACACCTGCCGTAGGAAATCGGCTTCGGCCCGGGCATGACTTGCTGACGCCACCGCCTGGCCGAGTGGACCGAGGCTGGTCGTGGCCCCGGCTGCGCGAGGTCCTCCTCGCCAAGCTGCGCGGCGCGAACGCCCTGGACTTCTCCCGGGCGGCCGTCGACGGCTCTTCTTACTCCGACACGACTGGTGGCAGCGGTTCACGAGCTGCGTGCCAGGCAGGGGGGAGGGCAGCGACGCCCGTGCGAGCAGCGATCACCCCGCCCGCGATAGCGCAGGTGGTGTCGATGTCACCGCGCCCGGCGACCGTGAACCACAGGCCCTCGTGCAGGTCGTCGAGGTGCCCCGCCGCGCACCACAGGGCGTAAGGGACGGTGTCAGGCCCAGACATCCTGTACCCGGAGCCCAGGACCTCCGCAGCGTGCCGAACCGAGGTGTGCTCCGGCATCCGGGCCGCGATCCGCACTCCCGACCGGACATCGCTGTCGGGGAGTCGTTCGGCGACTGCCTGAAGGAAGTCCGGGCGTGCCGGGGCAGGCCCGCCCCGGCTGCGTGTTGCCAGTGCTGCGGCAAGGGCTACCGCCACCGCCGCGGCGATCGCCTCCGGGTGGTGGTGCGAGACCGCGCCCTGGCAGGCGGCCTGCTCGGCGAGGACGTCGAGGTCGACGGCGTGCCAGGCACCGAGCGGGGCGGCGCGCATGGCCGCACCGTTTCCCCAGGAGCCCTGGCCGCCGAACTGTCCGGCGACCACCTCCCGCCAGGGCTCGCCCGCGCCGATCCGACGGAGCACGTCATGCATCGAGGCTCCGTAGCCGCGGTGCGTGTCCTCGGCGTAGGCCGCCGCGAGGCCCAGGGCGAGGCGGTCCTGATCCACGGTGCCGCCCCCCTCGGCGAGTTCCCGGACGAGAACAAGCGCCTGGACGGTGTCATCACTCCACCGCCACAGCGGCTCCGGGGGCAGTGTCCGCGACTCCAAAGCTGCAGAACCGTCCCGGCGCAGGATGCGGAACCAGCGGTCACCGAAGGCGTCACCGAAGGAAAGGCCCTGCAACGAATCCAGCGCAGCTGTGGGGAGATTGATCATCGGAGCAGTATCACAGCGCGACGGCGCTCCGGCACACCGTTTTTGGCGCGGACATGCCTCTGATCCGGACGTGGCGCTGGGTGATCGCAGTGACAACCGGGACAAGTATCGCTGCCCGGTCTGGGTCCTGGAAGCCGCTGATCGCCCGCTGTTGTACCGAGCACGGCACAACGTAGGCACGTGGAGCTGGAATCCACTGGTACCGCTGTCTGCAAATCCACGAAAAGACACTCCACGACACCCGCGAAGCGTTCCTTCCCGTTGAATGCCCACGCTCCTGCTGGCGGCACTTGTTTTCATTCCGGTAGGAGTTCTAAGCCATTTCCACGCACTCTGTACGGCCACCGGTCGGCCATCACGAGATCGCCAACCGAGTCACGGCATTGCCTCTAGCGGTGTTCCCAGCGGTGTGCGCCGGCCTCCAGTGCCGCTCGATCCCAACCGCCCAACTCGGCGATCGCCCCATAGGTGTTGTGCAGAAACTCGCTCAGCACCCGGTCCGGATCGGCGGCGTCGGCAACCGCCTCATAGGGCAGCGCGAACTCTCCGCTGCCCCGCTGGTACGACGCCGCCGCAGGGCGGACCGGATGGTCGGCGCAGCCGACCGGCTCGGGATAGCCGTAGGCGTAGAACCCGCCTTCCTCACCGCCTCCGGGCCAGAACCCGCAGCTGAACAACTCAACGCAGTAGGCCTCTTTGGTCACCCAATCGGGCACGTTGGGGATCCCTCCAGGGGGATGCGGTGGCGCGGGGCGCCCGGAGAAGCGGGTGCAGGTCAGGTCCATCGACCCCCAGAACAAATGCACAGGGCTGTCCTTGCCGACGAAATGGGTCCGGAACTCCCCGAACACCCTGTTTGCCTGGAGTAGTTGGCCCCAGAACAGCCGTACGGCGTGCGGGTCGTAGGAGGCGTGCTGGTAGTCGTCGGCGAATGGGATCGCCAGGGCCACCTCGTTCGGCTGCGGGTGTATTCGCGTCCGAATGCCCAGCTCTCCCAGCGCGCCCATGGTCTCGGCGTAGAACCGGGCCACCGGTTTGGGCTCCAGCGCCAGGTCGCGCCGGCTTCCGTCACTGACACGAATGCCCAGCCGGTGATCGACGAAGTCGAACTCGATATCGAACACGCCGGTTCGGTACGGGATCGCGGAAGTGGTCAATCCCCGCGGAGTGACGTAAAGGGCGACCTGCCACCAGTGATTGACCATGGGGGCGTGGGCCAGCCGGATCTTGCCGACGATCTGGGTCCACATGTGTAGTGTGTCTCGGGTCTCGACCCAGTCCGCCACGCGCAGCCGCGGCCAGTTCCCGACCTGCTGTGTCCTCTGCTCTGTCATGGTGCCTCCCACAGCCCTCGCAGCTCCGGCAACCCTGCAGTCGTCTTTGCAGGACTAAGGCAGCGCGGCGAGCCATTGGATTGCGGTCATGCCGGGCATGTAGAAGTACTCGCCGCCCCGGACGGTCACGAAGCGTGGCAACCCGGTGAGCCGCCGCCGTACCGGCTTGGCGGGGATGGTGTACGAATCGGTGCCGTCGTGGTTGCCGATGAGCGGGTCCTTCTCGGTGCCTAGACCGACGAAGTCGCCGTCGTTCATCCAGACTTCCTGAATGAACTCGAACTGTCGGGACAGACTCGCTCCCAAGAAGATGAAGATGATGCCACGCTCCGCCCCGTCGTCCTCCAGTGCGCCGTCGGGCAGCACTGGTCCATAGGCGGCGCCGCGCCGGATCAGCCGATGCGTGTTGACCGCGACCACGGTGTCCTTGAGGCTGTCCCGAGGGTTGACGCGCCGGATGTGAGCGCCGTGCGGCACACACTGTCCGTGCGGATCGTCGTCGTAGTAGAGGAAGTCGTTGTTGCGCATCGGGTCGGCCGCCAGCTCGGGATCGTCCCTGTCGGGCGACAGGGCGAGCGGCGCACCGCTGCGCCAGCGGCCGATGATCTTTGCGCCGATCAGTTCCTCTTCCTCGGGCGACCTGGCGTGCTCGCGCAGAAATCGGCGGAACGCCGCTACGTCGGAATGCAATTGCCGGTACGCCAGGTAGGTGCCGTTACGGCCGAGCGCGTCCGGCACCGGCGCGTCGGGCAGCTCTCCTGGCTCATCCTGGTAGCCGAGGATGAATTCGCCGGGCCAGACCTCGTCATGGCCGGGCAGTGGAGGGTTCGCACTTCCCCTGATGTGCGGTCCACCAATGCTGTCGCGGAAGCCGAAGTGCTCACGTCCGGTGCTGGGGACACTTACGTCGAGTTGATAGATCAAACTTACTCCGGCAAGGCGCCCGGCCTCGTTGCGCGGTTCGTCCAGCGCCTCGACCTCCTGCGAGATGATCAGCACCCCGATATGGACGTCCCGACTGCCCAGCGGTGGAACCCAGTTGCCCGGGTCGTTCGCCCCGGTGTCGCCGAGCACCTCTTTGCGGGCAGCCATGCCCCCGCGAAACTCGGGCGAGAACGATGCGAGCGACTCCGGCGGAACTCCCAGCCGTTCGAAGCCGCTGTAAGTGAATGCGATGTTGAGGGTGAAGGGCCGCGGGCTCTCCCAATCCGTGGCACTCGTAACCATCGGCAGTATGCCGCGCAACGACTGCTTCGCCGCACCGGCGTCATCGATTCGGTACAGCAGGTACACGCCGTGGTAGTCGTCGGGTCGTCGACGCAGCAATGTGCCCTGGATGTCTTCGAATTCCAGAGTGGGGACTGTGAGCCCGGCCGAGTCGTTCATTCTTGCACCGTGTCGAGCAGCTGGTTGAAGGCGTTGGTCACCCGCAGGCTTTTCGTGATGTCGCGAGGTGTCGCCTCCGGATCCGGACCGCCGTACCAGATGCCTGCTTCGACCTGGTATTCCGCGATGTACTGCAGCGCCTCGTCCGCCGACTTCATGCCCGGGTAGCCTTCCGCGACTCGGGTGAAGATATAGTCGATCCACGGGCCCGCGAAGCGGATGACATCCCTCACGTAGGGCATGAAATCGTCACTGTATGTGGCGGCGAAGAGCAGCTGCTGATCGTTGTTGATCAAGCAAACGCGCAGGTCGTGGACGGTGCCGAGCCGACCCTCCCAATAGGGCGCCTCGATTTGCGCCTTCTTTGCCCGATCGCGGAAGACGGCCGGACCGTCCGGCTGAATCACCGGGGCGACCAGCGTGAATTCCGCCCGGTTGCCGACCCGGCTGCCCGCTCCCTGGGTCTGCCGCCGGAGCTCCTGGCTGTACCGGCCGATTTCCCCGGCAGTGACCTGCGGTGAGATCGGGTCGTAGGTGCTGGCATCGAACATGGCATTACCTCCATCAGAAGAGGGCCTGCATGGAGGGCCGGGGCCGTCCACCTCAGCCCTTCTCCGAGGCTGATATGTCGGGACTCTGGAGGGATTTGGACCCTCCATACCAGTATTCGCCCTACTCTGGTGCTATGCGCCCGGTGACCTTGTCGCTCTCCGCTCCTGGCGTCGTTCTCATTGGCCGGGCGGCCGTCCCCTCGGCCCGAAGGAAGGGGCAAAGGGTCGTGGACGCGGCGCATGTAATCCAAAGCCGGCTCGACGGACACGGGCGGGACGACCCGGTCGACCGTTCTCGCGCCGCAGGCGCGTCCTGCCCATTCGTCTCCGGCCCATCCACGAGCTGACCACTGAGGTGAGTCCGGTGAGCTCCACTTTCCAGGACACCGTTGTCGAGCCGTCGTACTGCCGTTCTCGCTGTGGGTGCAGACCCTGCCGAAGAGTGCCGCGCCAGAAGGAGGCCATGCCGTGTCCGACCACTTGTCCAGCCTGCGCGCGATGCAGGACCCTGTCATCGACCTGACCGACCTGTACTTCTTTCCCGTGCCCGATGTGCCAGGCCGGCTGGCCGTGGTGCTGAACCTGTTCCCCGGCGCGCAGCCAGGAGCGGCCTTCTCCGACGCCGTCCTCTACCGCATGCGGCTGGCGCCCGCCCACATCGGCACCGACGCGGTGGTCCGAGCCCGCGGTGAGGGCGCGATCGCGTTCGACGTCACGTTCACCGATATCGAACCGGACGCTGGTGACCAGGGTGGCGCGCTCAGCTACGGTGCTGACCGCACGGTCGCTTTCCGCACCGGGGAGAAGGGCGCCGTATGCGGGCCCGAGGTGAGCATCTTCGCCGGCCTGCGCCGAGATCCTTTCTTCATGGACGTCCAGAGCGAGATCCGCACACGCGCCACCCGTCGGCTCGCCTTCACCGCCCCCGGCGCAGACGCCGTCGCGGGACAGAACGTGCTGAGCATCGTCCTGGAACTCGACGCGGACGCCGTCCTCGGCACCGCCCGCACGGCGCTGTGGGCCGCCGTCGGGGAATCCCTCAGCCAGGGAGTACCGACCGCACGCTTCGAGCGCATCGGCCGGCCCGAAGCGAAGAACGTGCTGCTGTCGGTCAACGGAAACGACACCGTGAACACGAGTGTCGACCTGCGCGACCTGTACAACCTGGACGACCCCTTCGACGTCCCACCGGAGTCCGCGGCCTCCTACCGCGCTCGACTCGATGCGAATCTCGCCATGTTCGACCAGCTGGACGACGCCATCGCCTGGCCGTTCACCGACGACCACCATCACCCGCTCACCGAGCCGCTGCTCCACGACCACCTGGTCCTGGACACCACAAAGCCCTTCGGCGACCGCGGATACCTCGACATCGAGCGCGGCGCCCGCACAGGTCAGCCCCACGAAACCTGTGGCGGCCGTTGGTTGAACGAAGACGTCATCGACATTCTCTATTCGGTGATCGTCGGCGGCTGGCACGGCACACCGGTCAGTGACGGTGTGGACTCCGCCGTCATCCCCGCGACGCGCGCCTTCCCCTACCTGGCCCAAGCCAACCCCAACCCGCCCGCGCTGGATGCCGGAGCGATTCTTGCCCCCTCGCCCTGAACGCGCAGACCTCGGCGGACGGCCCCTACCGCGGTGTACGTCCTCGACGATCGCGCTCGCCAACCTGGGCCACGCCCAGCTAGTGGGCCTGGCCCAGCACTACGCACAGTCCGGCCACACCGATGTCGGTGTGAGGCTCACCAACGCGTTGCTCGCACGCCACAGCATCACCTCCGACGCGTGCGATCTGATGGCCGCCGACCGCATCACGACCGAACTCGTCAGCCACGCCCCGGCAGACTCCACTGCCTGGCTCACCCGCGCCCACGTGGCCACAACCACCCACCGTTTCGCCGAGTCGGCACAGGCCCTCGCGCTTGCCACGCACCACGGCGACGCCACCGAGGACCTCGCCGAGGAACGCGCCGACGTACTCGAGGCGTGCGGGCGCGGCCCGGCCGCCCTCAGGCTCCGCCCGGCACACGGCACAACCCACGTCGAGCCACAGCAGATGGCGCGCATCGCGTGTCTGCACGTGTCGATGGGAAACGATCAGCAGGCGCGGGACGCTTTCGGCGAAGCCCTCGGGAGATACACAAGCCCCTCTCCGCTCCCCCTGGCTGCCATCCTCTACAACTGGGGGCACGCGCTCCAGCACGCCGGACAACATGACCGGGCGGTCACGGCATATCGAGCCGTCCTTGCCTACTTCCCCACCCATGCTCGGGCCCTTCGGGCCCTCACCGCATGACGGCAGACCCCTGCGGGTCGATACACCTGGGGGAGCGGTTGTCTGGACGGCTGGGCCACGTGCTCACTCCTCAAGGGAATCTCGTACTGCCGGTCGGGTTCCACGAATCCGGCTCGAAGCTCAAAGCAGGTCTCCTTCATCGTTCGGTGCTGCACGGTGTGGCTCGGGGAACAGGCCGTCGAGCCTTGCCTCAGGAACGCTGTGGTCGGTGTGGGCCGACGGCGAGGAGGGTTCGGCGCCCTGGCCGGTGTCCGCGGCGCCCGGCCGGGCTTCGCGCCACCGAAGGGCCTCGGCCGCTCCTGCGGTGGCGCCTCTGGCCACCCCCACGGCGGCGCCGACGACCGCACCGACGGCGGCACCGACGACGGTTCCGACGAAACGGGCTTTGGCTCTCCTGGCCGGCAGACCGCTGCTCGCGGAGCGGGAGGTCATAGGAGGTCCTCCTCATCACTGTGCACCGGATTGCGGCGGCCGAACAGGGAGCGGTTGAGGGTGGGGGACGTCGGGGATCCTTCGGGCACGGGGAGTTCGGCGCGAGCGGCACGCGGATCGAGTTCACGCCGCGCAGTTCTGCGGGCCTCGCTCCTGATGACATCCCATCCGATTTGGGCGATTCTCCCTCCTTGCTCCCCGCCCCGTCGCCCATCGATCGCCGTGCCCACAGCACCACCGGCAGCAGCGCCGAGCACGGCACCTGCGAGAACGACCCCGTTCCCCCCGCTGTCGCCCGTCGCGTCGGACAGCATGCCGATCGAGGCGCACGTCTTCCCCTTCGCAGAGAGTCTCTGTGGTCGAGTGGCCCGTGCCGCCAGGGGAGTCGCCCGGCTCCGGCAGCAGTGACCAGGCGCCGTCCTGGCTGACGGTGAGTCAGGTGAGGCTTGCAGGGGCGCTCCGGGGGCCCCTGTTTCGGCGGTGTGTGCCGTGTCACGCGTTCCAGAGGCTGCCTAAGTTGTCTGCATCACAGCGGAAATGTCCATTTAGCGTCCATGCTCAAAACGGATACCGACTCCCGAGATGGGGCCCATCGGCAGCCTCTTGGGCGTGAAGTCACAAAGTGACTCATGACACAGCACTCGCGACATTCCTGCTTGTTCCCCTGGAAAGGTGCCCCATTATGGCCGCTCACCTCTGTCCTCCTGCCGTCATACACGGCGAGCACGCCGTGGAGACCAGCCAGATCGTGGCGGAGGTGCGCGACCGGCATCCGCACGCGGCGTGGGCGCCGCGGATCGACGGCATCGCGGCCAGTACGGGCATCGAGACCCGCGGGTGGATGCTGCCGCTGGAGACCGCCGTCGCGCCGGGCAAGGGCAGCGGACTGCAGGCTGTCGGCGTCGGACCGGCCCAAGAGGCGCTGGCACGCGACGGGTTCAGCCAGCAGGACGTCGACCGTGTGATCGCCGCCCTCGAGGCGATACCCGTACCGCAGACCGTCCAGGAGCGCACCGCGCCGGCCTGGGAGGCCGTGCAGTCCTACGGGGAGCGTGCGGCGCGCGGAGCCCTGCAGATCGCCGGGCTGGACGCGGCCGATGTCGACTGCCTGATCACCAGCCACTCCACCACCCCGGCGCTGCCGGGTCTGGACATCTCCCTGGCCAACAAGCTTCAGCTCCGCAACGACGTGATGCTGCTGCCGGCCACGCAGTGGGCCTGTATCGCAGGGACCCGCTCCCTGGCGCTGGCGGCGGAGCTCGTTGCCGCGGACCCCGACCGGGTGGTCCTGGTCGTGATCTCGGAGGCGCTGAGCACGACCTACCAGCCCGCGGACGACACCCTCGAGTCCCTGATCGTCCGGCTGCTGTTCGCTGACACCGCGGTCGCCACAGTGGTCACGGGCCGCCCCCGGCGCGAGTCGATGCTGCGACTGGACAGCGCCTGGCACCACACCCTGCCCGGCACCCAGGACCTGCACCGCCTGGAAACGCGGGCGGACGGCACCCATTTCGTGATGGACCGGCGCGGACCGCGCGCCGTACAGGAGACGGTCACCGCGATGTGGGAGTGGCTGCGCGTCCGTTACCAGGACGACCCCGACTCCTGGCACCCCGACGTGCTGCTCGCGCACCCCGGCGGGACCCGGGTGCTGGAGTACATGGAGCAGACGATGCCCGACGTGTGGCCGTCGGGGCTGCTGGACTACAGCCGGCAGAGCTACACGAGCGGCAACCGCGGAGGCGCTGCCGTGTTCGACATCATGCGGCGGGCGTACGACGCCGGGCAGAAGCCGGGCAGTCGCGCCGTCCTGTACGCGGCGGCACCGGGCCTCAGCGCCACCGCCCTGGAGGGCGAGTGGCTGTAGTGCGAGCCCGCGCCGGCCGTACCGGCGAACGGGCCGCCCGCATCACCGGTCACGACACCGGTGCCGGTGAGGGCGCCGTCCGTGCCGTCGGTGGCGCCGGCTGACGCGCACGCCGCCGCCCGTACCGTCGTCGCGCGCCCGTACGGTGGTCGGGCCCCCGCCCCGCAGTCGCCTCACCTCGAGACTTCCGCCCAGACCACCTTGCCGGTGTCCGTCCACCGCACCCCCCACCGGGTGGTGAGCCTGTGCACGATGTACAGGCCACGACCGCCGTCGTCGAGGAGGCCGCCCCGGCTCAGACGTGGCCTGCCGTTGCCGGTGTCGCCCACCTCGCACAGCATGCCGTGACCGGCCCTGATCAGCCGTACCGTGATGGGACCGGTGGCGTAGCGCACCGCGTTCGTGACCAGCTCGCTGACCAGCAGCGGTACGTTGTCCAGGGTGTCGTCCCTGGCGTCCCATCGCCGCAGCAGCGCGGAGACCAGCGCGCGGGCACGGGCGGGCGCGTCGTCGCGGGCGGGCAGCCGCCAGGTCGCGGTGTCCCCCTTGCGGTAGCCGATCATGCGCGCGAGCAGCAGGCTCACGTCGTCGCGCTGGCGCACGGGCGCCAGCGCGGAGACGACGCGCCGTGCGGCCTGCTGCAGGGCGTCCCAGGGGTGCACCGTGGACACGGCGTCCGCCAGCCTGCCGATGCCCTCGTCGATCGACACGGCCGGATCCTCCACCAGGCCGTCGGTGTAGAGGGCGAGCAGGGAGCCCGGGGGTGCGCCGAACGTGTGCACGTGGAACGGCTCCCGCAGCGCGAACTCGGTGCCCAGGCCGGGATGAGGGTGGACCGCGAGCGGGCCCGCGTGCCCGTCCGGGGACACCAGGACCGGGGGGAGGTGGCCGGCGCTGGACAGCGCCACGTGGTGGCTGACCGGGTCGTAGAGGGCGATGCAGCAGGTCGACCCGAGGGCGCTGTATCCGGCCGCCAGCCCGGACTCCGCGTCGTCCAGCAGCGTCACGGTCTCGTCCAGGTGCTCCAGCACCTCGTCGGGCGCCAGCCCCGCGGACAGCAGCGCACGGGCCTCCATGCTCAGCTGGCCCATGGTTGCCGCGGCTCCCAGTCCGTGTCCGACAACGTCACCGACCACCAGTGCGGTACGGCCGTCCGGCAGCGGAAAGCTGTTCACCCAGTCACCGCCGACGCCTGCGCTGTCGGGGGTGGCGGGCTGGTAGACACTGGCGATCTCGATGGTGTCGCCGCCGCTCCGGGGCAGCAGCCGGCGCTGCAATGCCAGCACCTGCTTGTGCTCGCGCTGGTGCTGACGGGCCAGGTCGACGTGATGGACGGTCCTGGCCACCAGTTCCTGCAGGTCGAACAGCTCGCTGTCGCGGAAGGGGGAGTCCGCCCGCCGCCAGACCTCCGCCACGCCCAGTACGACAGGCGGCGCGCCGTCCAGGATCAGCGGTATGCATGCCACACCCGCCGACCGGTCACCGGGCACCAGGGCACGCATCACTCGCGGACTGCCGAGCACCCGCTCGACCGCCTCCCGGTCGGGTATGACGATGGCCTGCGGGGCATCGTCCCGCCGTACCGCCTGCGCCAGCAGGCGACTCGCGTCGCTGGGAAGATCGTCGCCCGGAGTCACGTAGCCCTCGGGCCACGCCCGGTCCGGCACCAGGGCCGCCCGCCGCAGCCGGATGCGCCCCTGTGCCTGCTCGGTGACCCCCTCGCCCGTCCACACGGCGAAGTCGAGGTCGATGGCGGCGACGTCTCCCCAGGCCAGCAGGGACTCCGCCAGCGACTGCGCGGTCTCGCCGATGTCCAGCGAGGTGCCGATCGCGGTCTCGGCGGCGTACAGGTGCAGCCTCCTGGCCATGGCGATCACGGAGACGGTCAGGCCGTCCTGGGGCACCGCGGCCGGAAGGATGCTCAGCGAGACCACCAGCTCCGACCCGTCGCCGCGCTGCAGGCGCTGGATCCGGGCGACGTGCGCCTCACCGGTTTCCAGGACCTGCCGCAACCGCCGCGTGACCGTCGGTACGTCCCCGGGAGGCAGGAGATCGGCGAAAGGGCTCCCGACCACGGCGTTCAGACCCGCGAACACGGGGGCGTCCAGATTGCAGCGGCTGATTCTCAGGTCCCTGTCCAGGTTGACCGCGCCGAGAATCTGATCCTGACGGCCGGCTGCCGCGTTGTCGGGTACGCGTCGGCTGGTGGTGCGGTCGCCCTGGGCGTCGGCAGGACCGGGTGCCGCTGCCGCTCCGCCGCTCGGGATGTAGCGCCCCAGGGCGCTGCTGACCAGGTCGAACGGCGAGGAGGACGAAGGGGAGGGTGTGGAGTCCATGCGGCTCTCTCAGCAATCTCCGGTGCACCGCCGGGGCCGTACTCGGACCCGTCCGACGGGGCCCCGAGATCCCTGACGGCACACCTCATTGAATAACACCGGGAGTCGCTTCGCCCACATCAGCGGATCACGCGGCGAACGCGGACAGTGAGGAATGCCACGGCCGGTGGGCCGTGCTCACCTCGCCGGGAGCCGTCGCCCGCCAGGATGCGACGACCGCCGCAGGACCACTGGGCGCCGGCGCCGGCGCCGTCGGCTCCGGTGAGGTCCGGGCTTGTCCCGCCGTGCCGGGCGATCGGTGTCATGACGTGCTGATCCACACCGACGCAGCCCTGGCGCCGCACCTCCACGAGGAGCCCAGCGAGGTGACCGAGTCCGTGTCGGCCGTGGTCCAAGAACGCGGACCCCTCAGGTACCGATGACTGCCGGTTCAGGTACCGGTCACTGCCGGGCAATCATGTGGCCATGAACCGGCCCGTCGCTCAGCCTCGCCTCCCGATGGGTCGCGGCCGACGATCCGACCCTGAAGGTCGCCTTCGTGCCAGTGGTGGTGATCAACCTGTGCTGAGCGCTCCGGTCGGGGGCGGCGGTGTGAGTCTGGAGGCTGAATCCGTGCCGGACGCCCCGGTCTTGCGACCACAACGGCTCTCCGGATCGAAGCAACGTCCACCCATCGGGCGGGCTCGACGGGCTTGAACACCGTCCACTTGGCGACCATGTCCCCCGGGGAACGCGGGATCCTGGGCCTATACTCCCCTGCGTGTTATCGAGGGGGGAGTCGCCAACGGGCGGCAGCCGGCTCCGGTTCGCCGTGCTCGGTCCGCTCCGGGCCTGGCGCGGCGACGTGCAGCTGGAGCTCGGTCCGGTTCGCCAGCAGGCTCTGCTGACGGCGCTGCTGCTGCGGCCGGGCACGACCGTCAGCCGGCAGCAGCTGCTCGACGGAGTATGGGGTCCGGAGCCGCCGGGCACGGGCGCCAAGGTGATCCCGGTCTATGTGCACCAGCTGCGCAGACGTCTGGGCACTGAGGGAGCAAGCCCCTCCGGCTCCGTGATCGTCACCGACCGGGGTGGCTACCGGTTCGACCCGCAGAACGTCTCGATGGACGTGGCTCGGCTGACGGAGATCGTCGCCGAGGCGCACGCCGCGCGGGACTCCGGTGACCTGGACGCCGCGGTGGGCGCGTGGTCCACCGCCCTGGAGCTGTTCCTGGGCGATCCCCTGGCCGAGATCCCAGGGCCGTTCGCCCAGGGAGAGCGCTTCCGGCTGACGGAACACAGGCTCGCACTGGTGCAGGACAAGGTGGAGTGCCAGCTGCAGCTGGGCTGCCACGCCGAGGTCGTGGGAGAGCTGTTCGCTCTGACCGAGACGCATCCGCACAACGAGTCCATGGCCGCCCTGTTGATGCGTGCCCTCTACGCCGGCAACCGGCAGGCCGATGCGCTGGCTGTCTTCGCCAAGGTGCGCCGTCGCCTGGTGAGGGAACAGGGGGCGGAGCCGGGCGGTGAACTGCGGCGGGTGCACGAGGCGGTGCTGCGCGCTGATGAAACGTTCCTCATCGGTGCGTCGCCACGCCCGCGCCGGTCGGCGGACGGCGCATCGCCACGGCCAGGCCAGTCGACGGACCGGCGGCCCGCAGCCGCTCGCCCACTCCGACGCGTGCGTAATGAACTACCGGTCGACGTCGGCGGCTTCACGGGGCGGGACCGTGAACTCGACATGCTCCTCGCGCCGGTCGATGGGCAGGTGGTGACGGTCCGCGCGGTGGACGGCATGGCCGGGGTCGGCAAGACCGCCCTGGTGGTGCGCGCCGCGCGTGCGATGCGGGAGCGCCATCCGGACGGCTGCCTGTTCGTGGACCTCCACGGCCACCGCGAGGGGCGGGAAGCAGCGATGCCGCACCGCGTGCTGCGCCGATTGCTGCGGGCAGTCGGCGACGCCGGCGAAGGCGACGACGAGTCATCGGAGGACCTCGACGGGCTGGCCGCGTCATGGAGGGCCGCGACCGCCGCCCTCCGGCTGATCGTGGTGGTCGATGACGCATCCGCCGCAGAACAGGTGCGCCCCCTGCTGCCCGCCGGTCCCGGCAGCCTCGTGCTGGTGACCAGCCGGCAGCGGCTGACCGGGCTGGACGCCGACCGCAGGGTCTCGCTGGCGCCGCTTCACATCGACGAGGCGGTGGCCCTGCTGACCAGCATCGTCGGCGGTCCGGGCTCCGACCCCGAGCGTGCGGCGGTGCGCGAGCTGGCTCGCCTCTGCGACCGGCTGCCGCTGGCCCTGCGCGTCGTCGGGGCTCGCATACAGAGCCGCCCGTCGTGGGCGCTGGAGCGCATGGCGGCCCGGCTGGCTGACGACGAGCACCGGCTCGGCGAGCTCGCGGTGGAGGACCGCAGCGTGGAGGCGGCCTTCCGGGTCTCCTACGAGCAGCTTCCGGCCGCCGAACGACGCGCGTTCCGCGCGTTGGGCCTGTCGCCGACCGTAGAGGTCGACCGGCTGACGCTGGCCGCCATGCTCGACCTCACACCACCGAACGCCGAGCGTGCCCTGGAGAGCCTGGTCGAGGCAAGTCTCGTGCAGCAGGCGGGCGCGGGCCGTTACCGCCTGCACGACCTGGTCGCGGTCTACGCCCGGCGCGTCGCCGGCGCGTACCCCGCGGAAGTCGCGGCGGCCCGGACCGGGGTGTTCCGGCTCTACGTGCTCGCCGCCCGTCGCGCAAGCGACTGGGGCCCCTCCGCCTTCCCGACCGGCCCGCGGCCGGACACCGCGCCCTTCGCGGACTGGGAGGAGGCGTCGGCCTGGCTGGACGCGGTGGGCGGCGAGCTGATCGACGTGATCGGTCACGCGGCGGCCGTGGGGCACGTGGACGACGCCTGCTGGCTCGCCGAGGGCCTGTGCGACTACCTCACCCGGCAGGGCCGGTACCACGAGTGCCGGACCGCCATCGAGATCGCGCTGCCGCTCACGGAGCAGGCCACCGACCAGCGGATGGTCTCCGAACTGCGCACCTGTATGGGCATAGCGCACGGCCTGCAGGGCCACTACGAGCAGGCGCGCCGCTGGCTGAGGGACGCCCTGGAGATCAGTCGTCGAACCGGAGACCTCATCGAGCAGGCCCGTGCCATGGGTTCGCTCGGGATCTTCGCCAACGCGGCGGGGGAACCGGCCGAGGCCGCCGCGCTCCTGGCCGAATCCGCGGACCTTGCCCGGACAACGGAGGACGACTGGCTCACCGTCATGTACCTGGCCAACGTCGGCGCCATCCACCATCAGGTGGGAGAGCATGACACGGCGCACGACTGCTACGCGGCATCGGTCATCCTCGCCGAGAAGATCGGCAGCCCCAGGATCCTGAGCAAGACACTGTTCCGCATGGGGACGCTCCAGCTCGACCGTGGGCGGTATGCGGAGGCTGCCGACGCGCTCCGCAGGGCCGCCGGACTCGCCGAGCGTGTGGGGGACGTCCCGCTGTACGCCGCGGTCCTCGGCAGACTGGCCACTGCCGAGGAGCGCCTGGGCAACTTGGCAGTGGCGACGGAACTCCACCACCGGGCACTTGCGGCGGTCGGCGAACGGTCCGGCACCAGGCTGGAGGCCGAGATCCGCAACCGGCTGGGCTGGCACCACGCAGCGACGGAAGACCTCACCCAGGCGCGCGACCGGTTCGAGCGGGCCGTCGCCCGCTCCCGCACCGACCCCGGGGAACTCGCCCGCACCGTCGACGGCCTGCACCGCCGCGGGCAACCGGGCCCCGGCGGCTCCGGCCAACCGGGTCCGCCGACATGACACCGCCGCGGTGGCGCCCCGGCGCGGTGGATGTGCACCCCTGCGCCGGATCGGCGAGCGAGACGTCGGGACGGCGGATCGGGCAGGTGAACAGACAGAGGCGATCCCTGTGTGTTCCCGGGCGCCGGACCCGTATCGCGGGGAACTCCTGGCCGATCTGCCGAGCCGCTCGCCGAACGGGAAGGCTGCGGCTCACGGAGTGCAGGATCACCATCGTGCACCGGAGGTCGGAGTACCGCTGCGGCTGGGCCAGGATGTTGCCACCGCCACCGCCACCGCCACCGCCACCGCCACCGCCACTCGCCACCAGCGGCTCTGGACGGTCAGGAGGCGAAGGCCCTCTCCAGCCTGGGGATCAGGTCCTGGAGGTCCTGTTCCCAGCAGCCGGCGTTGTGGTCGCCGTTGCATTGGGTGCCCCAGGCGGAACCGTCGCCGTAGTCGACGTAGTAGTAGGGCATGCCCAGAGCGTCCATGCTGTCCTTGGCGTGCTTGGCCGCGCCTTCGAGCCAGAACTCCAGTCCTGCGTTGCCCACGTAGATGGAGACCCCGACTCCGGCAAGTTTGTCCATGTGCGCTGCCGGGTCGACCTCGTTCCACCGCCAGTCGGCGTTGAACACCGGGTAGGGCGAGCCGAACAGAGCGTCGCTGTCCACGCCGGGCTTGTAGGGGTCGTTGTTGGGGTCACAGGCTCCGGATGACGAGCCGCAGATCGCGCCCGTCGCATCGATGAGGGAGGCAACGACGGTCAGCCGCAGGTCCATGGACTTGGCCGACATATCGAGGTCTCCTGACAGGGATGCGGTCTGGCTGAACAGGTCGGGACGGTCCTGGGCGTAGTGGAAGGCGCCGAACCCGCCCATGGAGACACCGGCGATGGCCCTGGCCTTCTTGGTGGGAATGGTCCGCAGGTTCGCGTCGATGAACGGGATCACCTGCTTGAGGTGGAAGTTCTCCCAGTTCTGGGCACCGAGCTGAGTCTTCTGGTTGAGCCAGTTGGCGTACCAGCCCCGGGCGCCGCCGTCCGGAATGACGGTGATCATCGAGTCCGACATGGTCAGCGCCGGATAGGTCTGCTGGATCGGGTCGTCAGGTGAACCGTGCAGGAAGTACAGCACCGGGTAGCGTCTGCCCGGGTCGTCGTAGTAGCCGCTCGGCAGAATGATTTTGATGTGGTGTTTGCCCGTGACCTCGGGCGTGGTCACAGTGATGTAGAAGTTGGTGGGACCGCCGACGGCCGTGTCGACCTGGGTCAGGCCGAATCCGTTCGCCATCGGTGGCGGCGCGGTGCGGTCAGCTGCCTGCGCCGGACCGGCCGGCATGATCATGGCCACGACGGCGACCATCCATGCCGCCACCAGCTGCCATCCATGCGATGTCCTTGCCACAGCGTGCCTCCTCGTGAGCCTTTTTGTTGTGCTGCGTCAGATGTATCGGGAAGCGGTGAGGCTCCCGATGAAAGAGCACGCCGGAGGCCGCCATCGACGTTCCGGCGTGCTCACATGTCGATCTCAGTCCAGGACCTTGACCTCCAATTCCGGTGAGGCCGCGATTTGCTCCTCGGTGAACCGCTCGGTCACCCACTGGCCCGCCGAGAACAGCTTGGTCTGATCGGCGTAGTGCGGCGAGTTCGGGTTGGCCGACTGTGAATAGGCCAGTACGGAGGAGGTCTGTGGCGGGCCGTCTGCGGTGAACCGCACCTCCTGGATGAAACTGGACCCGAAGACCACGTCCAGTTTGCCGTCGACCTGACCGGGAGTTATCACGTTCAGCACACCGAGTTCGCTGATCGAGCCGTGGATCGGGATCTGCTCACCGTTGCGGGTGATCTTCTGGATGTCCGAGAGCGGCGCGTTCAGCGGAATGCCCGCCTTGCGCAGTGCGAGAACCGCACGGCCGAACGCATCACGGACGGCGGAGCTGCCCGAGTCCAGCGAGTTGGGCGTGTGCACCGGGTCCTTGGGGTCGAAAGGAACCCGCCACGGCAGTTTCTCGATGCCCTGCCCACCGAGCAGGAAGGACCAGTAATACGCGAACAGCCAGGACCCCCGGCTGTCCGCCGTGTAATCGTGATTCTTCCAGGCGGCCAGGATCGGACATGCCTCGCTCACGTTGACCAGGTTGCCGTCCACCAGGATGGTCCCGAAGGGTTGATTCTGACACATCGTCACCGTGGAGTTGAGGGCCAGATCGGCCGCCCTGCTCTTGTCGGCGAACAGCAACTGCCGCATGTTCTCCGGTGTGAAGCCCTTGCCGGGCAAGCCATCGGTGCCGTTGATCCGGTTCTGCGCGGTCAGGATGAGCTCCTGGGTGCGCAGCGACCGGGGCGCCGCCGTGTCGCCCATCACCCTGGGGAAGGACAGTGGCTGCTCGGGGTTGGCCAGCCAGGCGCTGTCGTTGGCGTTGCCCACGAAGTCGGACCGGATGAGGCGGGGCTGCTGGTGCGGGTCCAGCAGCCCCGGCGCGACCGCGTTGGGATCGTTGGGCCAGTCGCACTCACTGCGCTTGCCGTCGAAGACGGAGACCGGCGGCACGTTCGGCCGGCGTAGCACCTGGTTGAACAGCAGTTTCCCGGTCTCGGTGAGGCACGACCGAGCGTGCTCGTCGGTGATGTTCGGGGTGGCCTGAATGTCCGCGTACAGCGCGTTGCCCTTGCGGTCGGAGGCGACGGTGTTGAAGAAGGGGACGCCCTGCGTGGTCTCCAAGGTGTTCACCACGTCGTTGACGTCCTTGGCCTGGTCGAGGTGGAACCAGGTGTTCAACGCCCGCAGGTTGTCCATGTTCGCGTCGCGTACCGCGTGGGCGCTGACCACCCAGGGCAACGAGACGCCCAGGATCGATGTGGTGATCGGGCCGTAACGAGTGGACCACAACGTCCTGGTCACCTTGCCGATGGAGCCGTCCGCGTTCAGCACGTCGACAGCGACCTGCTGCGAGGTCATCCGTTGCCAGGTGCCGTCCACCAGGTAGTTGGTCGGGTTCAGCGGATCCACCTGCACGTCGAAAAGGCCGAACGGCGCCACCGTGGCGATCGTGTGGCTCCAGGCGACGTCGTTGTTGTGGCCGATGGTCACCCCGGGCAACCCCAGCAGGCTGGCCCCGGAGACATTGACCTTCCCCGGGATCGTCAGCTGGCTCTGCCACATCCGGTTCTTGCCCTGCCACGGAAAGTGCGGATTGGCCAGCATCATGCTGGTGCCGCCGGACACGCCCTGCGAGCCGACCGCCAACGCGTTGCTTCCCATGCTCTGTTGACGGTTCACCGCCATCGCGTCGCGGATCTTCTTCGCGGTCTGTGCGGCAGAGGGCGCCGGCCGTGCGGCGGCCGACGCCCCCGGGGGTGCGGCGTTCACCTCACCGTCCAGCAGCGCATCGGCACTGCCCATGATGATCTCGGCGTGCGCGTGCCGGTAGACGTCCAGCTCAGTGATGGGCCGCACCCAGGCCGCACCACGGCAGGCCGGGTCGGAGATGTTGTTCACGCCCGTCTCGGCCAAGTACCTGTTGTATCCCTGGACATAGCCGCGAATCGCCTCTTTGACCTCCGGCTCCGGCCCGTTGGGTGCGGGCTGCTCGAGCAGCCGTTCCACCACCCGGTTGTCATTGATCCGCTGGAAGTACAGGTCACTGTTGAGATTGGTGGTGCTGTTCTGGTGCTCGCCGGGACTCGCCTTGCCGTCGGGCCCCAGATAGCGGGACCGCTGGGCGTTGACCGTCAGATACGTGTCGGCCAAGGTGCAAATGTTGTCCTTGGCTGCGGCATATCCGTAGCCCGTTCCCAGCCCCTCCCAGCTCGAGGCGATGATGTGCGGGATTCCGTACTCGGTGTAACGGATCGTCGGCTTGTCCGGCCCCTGTTCGGCGGCCGGTGACCCGGTAGCGGCCATGGTGCTCATCATGGCGACCGCGGTCATGACCGCCATCGGTAACCTCGATCTGAATCTTCTCCGCGCCATCGAGCCGTCCTTCCCCAGTGGTAGCGGCCTCTGTCCGAACGCGGCCAGGCTAAGGAGAACCGATGAAATCTCGATGATGCCGCCGTGCCCGGGGGTGCCATTGCCGCCCGGTGACCTACACGACCTCGAGTGACCGGCAAGTACGCAGACCCTGTCACGTCCACTGGAGATGAGGCCGCATTGTGCGAGGCTCCACCCCGGCCCGGCCGCGGCCGTCGGTGAATGCCCGGCTTGTGTACTGGGCGTCGTGGTCGGTGTGCACGATGGCTCCGTCCGGCGGGAGACACGTGATGTCGACGACGTACTTCGTGTTCACCACCGAGGCAGTGAAGTTACGGCCGATCAGGTCGGCTGCCTTCGCGGCGGCCGGATCCGCGTCGGAGGTGGATGCTTGCGGCGCAGCCGCAGTCCGGCCGGGGCGATCCGGCGCATGACGCGGGCGATCCTCTTGTGGTCGACCTACTCGCCCAGACCCCACAACGTGACAACGCCCGGCGAACCGCCATCAATGACCGGCACGGGCCGGGGAGCGGTACGACTCCTTCCGTCCCCGGCCCGCTCCACGGTGGCCCTTTCTCCTCACCGCACCGCCGTATCCGGGCGGTGAATCGGGATTTCATCGTCCTTTCAGCGCCGCTCGCCAGGATGAACGTGCCGCTGCCGACCGCCTGGACCGTTCCCGGAGCCGTGACGCAGCGAGCGCCCCGTGATGCCCCGGCGCCGGCGGAAGCGTGAGGAGACACGGAACACCCAGCACAGCGCCCGCGGACTGCATCCCCCGACTTGACACCGCGTTCGCCGCGGTGAGCCGCCCCTGGAGGGCCGACCATGTCCAACCCCGCACGCCCCGACCGCCTCCCGCTCACCCGCAGATCGCTGCTGAGAGCCGGCGCGGGCGTCGCCCTGAGCGCCGGCGCGCTGGGCAGCTCGATTGCCGCCGCTCCACGCGCCGCCGCGGCCCAGCTCGGCGCACCCCTGTGCGAACAGCCCGGCGACTCGGCGAGCTCGCAGGGGCTGGGATCGGGGGATCTCGCCATCCCCTACTACCGGGAGCACGACAACACCTGGGGCTACGTCTTCGGCGACTCCTTCACCGAACCAGGGTTGCGAGGCGACTACCTCGGCTCTCCGGTCATGCTGAACCAGGCCGACTTCGATGCCTCCGGCGCGACCCCGATCTCGTTCACCTGGGCCATGCCCACGGGAGGTGCCGCCCGGCAGCTCTTCGACTACCAGCACAACGCCGACAACGGGCACGGCTTCGAGGTCAGCCGCATCCCGAACGACTGCATCGAGTTCGGCGGCCGCACGTACATCCAGTACACCTCCGTGGAGGTCTGGCAGCCGCCCGCGGGCTACGACGGCTCACGGATGTCCGGCGTCGCCTACTCCGACGACCATGGCGTGACCTGGCACGACTACCCCTACCACTGGGCGGGTGACACCCAGGGGGTGAACCAGTCCATGTACGGGATGTGGTCGTTCGCGGGCATCGACCCGGACGGCTGGTTGTACATCTTCTCCAAACGCTGGAACGGCAGCCACCGCAACACCGGTGACGGCGGGGCGATCCAGCTCTTCCGCATCCGGCCGGAAGAGTTCCGCGCAGGCAACTTCGGAGCCCAGGAGAACTGGGCCTACCTCGACGCCCGCTGGCAATGGACCCGGGCAGTCCAGCCTTCGACCATCCTGTCCGGGAACAACATCGGCGAGTTCTCGGTGAAGCGCATCGGCACCACGTACTGCATGAGCTACTTCGACGTCACCGACTACTCGATCTGCACCCGCACCGCTCCCCGGCCCGATGCCGTGTGGAGCGCGCCGAAGCCGCAGATCGTCGGCAACGCCGCCTGGCCGCCGAACCACTGGGGCAAGCCCCAACTCCCGTTCCTCTACGGCGGATACATCCACCCGGGCAGCGTCGGCCCCCACTCCCTGACCTTGATCGTGTCGCAGTGGAACGGGCAGCCCGACCAGTCGCCCTACCGAGTACTGCAGTACGACGGCATCAACCCGTAGTCCGCATTCCGTATCCCCCCTTCGGCACATCCCCGGCACAGGAGGAACAGATGAGTGGCGTCCGCTTACGACGCGCAAGACCGGGCAGCATAGCCCTGCTCGCCCTCATGGTCCTGACCGCACTGAGCGGCACCCCGGCGGGCGCCCAGAGCGCAAAGCCCTTGAAGGACATCCCCGGCGCCCTGAACCACGCCGCCCCCGCCACGCTGTACTGCTCCGTCCCTCCGGAGCGGGACATCGCGGTCACCCGCAAGGTCTACGAGGTCGGCCAGCGCATGAACGTGTCCGAGAAGGTCATGCTCGCCGGCTTCGAGACAGGCTGGGTCGAATCCCGGATGAACAACCTGTCGTGCGGGGACCGGGATTCGCTCGGCGTCTTCCAGCAGCGCCCCTCGCAGGGCTGGGGCTCCCCCGAACAGGTCATGGACGTCGACTACGCGGCGGGAAAGTTCTTCGAGGTGGCCCTGCAGATGGAGCCCGGCATGGAGGGCGGCACCGCCGGGCAGCTCGCCCAGGCCGTCCAACGCTCCGCGTACCCGGAGCGGTACGACCAGGCGGAGGACATTGCCCGGGCGCTGGAGGACGAGGCGTTCCAGCCCTACGGCACGATCGGGGCGAAATACGACAGCATGGGCGGCCCTGGCGGCGTCCTCGGCCGGCCGGTCCGGGCCGAGGAGGCAGCCTCGCTGGACGGGCGCTTCCAGCAGTTCCAGAACGGGATCATCCTGTGGCGTCCGGATGTGGCCTACGCGGTCTACGGCGACATCCTGAGCGCGTTCTGGGCGACGGACGCGGAGCGGCGCTGGGGTTTCCCGACCATGGACGAGGCTGATGCGTCACGGGCGCCGGACGGGACCCGGGGGCGTTATCAGTTCTTCGAGCGGGGGCTGTTCCTGTGGTCCCCGGCCACGGGCACGCACGTCGTGCATGACGCGATCTACGACGCCTTCCATGCGGCGGGGCACGAGAGCGTCCTGGGTTACCCGACCACGGACGAGTTGGACGAGGCCGGCGGCGGCAAAGCGCAGCGCTTCCAGAAGGCCACCATCCACTGGCACCCGGACAAGGGCACCTGGATCACCGCCAACTGAACAGGAGAACTCCTTGAGGTTCCTTCACCGCACGGTGCGTCGCATTGCGGCTTTGACGCTGGCGACCCTCGCGGCCACCTTCTGCGCAGTACCGGCCGCGAGCGCGTCAACCCCCGACGAGCCGATCGGGCGGGGCGAGGTGTTGGAGCGCGCATGGTCGTGGATCGACGAACAGGTGCCATACAGCCAGACCGGCTGTCACAACAACCAGTTCGGATGCTACCGCCCGGACTGCTCGGGCTATGTGTCCATGGCCTGGCATCTGAGCAGCTCCCTCACCACCTGGGACCTGTGGAACGTCACGTTCGACATCCCGGCCGACGACTTGCAACCCGGTGACGCCCTGCTGCGGGACTCGGGCGGCACCGACCACGTGGCACTGTTCGTCCGCTGGGCGGACGCGGCCCACACCCAACCGGTGGTCCGTGAGGAGTACGACTTCGGACACGTGGCCGAGGAACAGGCCTGGACCGACGGGCTCCGCGGGTTCGCCCCCCGCCGCTACAACAAACTGGACGACCTCGTGCCGTACGGCACCATCGCGGTCAAGTACGACAGCCTGGGCGGTCCGAGCAGCCCACTGGGACGGCCGATCCGCGGCGAACGCGATGCTTCGCTGGACGGGCGCTTCCAGCAGTTCCAGAACGGGATCATCCTGTGGCATCCGGATGTGGCCTACGCGGTCTACGGCGACATCCTGAGCGCGTTCTGGGCGACGGACGCGGAGCGGCGCTGGGGTTTCCCGACCATGGATGAGGCCGATGCGTCACGGGCGCCGGACGGGACCCGGGGGCGTTATCAGTTCTTCGAGCGGGGGCTGTTCCTGTGGTCCCCGGCCACGGGCACGCACGTCGTGCACGACGCGATCTACGACGCCTTCCATGCGGCGGGGCACGAGAGCGTCCTGGGTTACCCGACCACGGACGAGTTGGACGAGGCCGGCGGCGGCAAAGCGCAGCGCTTCCAGAAGGCCACCATCCACTGGCACCCGGACAAGGGCACCTGGATCACCGCCAACTGACGCAAATCATCAGCACGTTCCTTCCCGACCAGGAGGTCCTGTTGCGTGACCGCCGACGGTGCGAGGCGGGCGGCACCACGCTGCGCCGTGCCAACGGCATCGGCGGTCTCGTGATCGTGACCATCGCCCGGTACACCTGCACCCCCGGTGGCGGTCCCAAGGTCACGCCGCCCGAGGAGCACGCCCACTCGGGCAAATCCTCCACTGCCGTAGGCCCAGCGCCTCGGCGAACCGCGCAGTGCACGGTGATCCCCCCGAGCTCCGAAAGCCCCTGGGCGATCTGCGACTTCAGGGTTTCCCCATGCGCCGGCGGCCGTGTCGTCCGCGCCCGAGGATCCGCGACCCGCGTGTGGACCGGCCAGGCTGGGGAGCCCCAGGGAGCGGCTCCCCAGCCCGCAGACCGTGAGGTCAGCGCACCGGCAGTGCGGGGGTGTGCTGGGCGCGTACGGCGTCCAGGGCCCGCGGGTCGAGACCGAGGAGCCGCAGGATGGTCGGGGCGATCTGGGTCGTCTCGACCGGGGCGGCGACCCGGACGTCGTGCGGGGTGACGGCGCCGGAGACGACGAGCGGGACGTCGAGGTCGTCGGCGTGGGCGCCGCCGTGCTCGGCGACCTTCTTCTGGCCGCCGGTGTAGACGACGCCGTATTGGGTGATGCCGAACAGGTCGGGCACGCGGGAGTCACCCGGCTTCGCGTGGAAGTACCGGGCGGAGTCCGCGCCCGCATACAGGGTCTTCAGGCCGCTCGCCGTGAAGGGCTTGGCGTTGCCGTCGATGCCGTTGCCGTTGCCGGGCTGGGCGAGCAGGTACGCCTTGGCGAAGTCGGTGGCGGCCTTCGACCGGTCGGTGAGCCAGATCAGCATGGCGTCGTCGTCCACCGCGTGCGCGACCAGGTCGCCGGAGCCCGGGTGAGCCTTCTTCCAGGCAGCGTTGAGGCCGTCCAGGAGGGGGCCGTCGTCGATGCGGGTGAGCGCCTTCGGGTCGGTCGGCGACTGGCCGTGCTTGGCGGACAGGACGACCGTGGTGCTGCCGTCCAGGTGCCGCTCGCGGAGCTCGGCGACGAACGCGCCGACTTCCCTGTCGACGAAGGCGAGGTTCTTCTCCAGCAGCGGGCCGGGCACGCCCTTTGCCTTGTAGCCCCCGGCCAGTCCGTCGGAGGTGGGCAGCTTCTGGGCGGTCGACACGGACTGGAAGTTCATGCCGAATACCGCCGGGGTGCCGACCTTGTGGGTGCCGCTGTGGTCGTTGCCGTCGATCTCGTTGAGCACGGCCTGCACCTTGTAGCCGTCGTACTGCTCGGTCGCCGCGTTGTCCTTGGTCCAGTCGTCGCCCGTGGGGTAGCCGATGGCGGTGCTGTTGATCTCGGGGGCGAACAGGTCCTGGATGCCGTTGCCCGAGGGGCCGTTGAGGATGTCGTACGCCACGTGCTTGTCGGACCACGCGGTCCGCAGCCCGGCCTTGCGGGCCACGTCGAAGACCGTGTTCACCCGGAGGTACGCGTGCGGGGAGACCGGTGCGCAGGACTTCGGGTCGACCGGCAGCTTCGTCGGGTCGATGAGGCTCGCGGCCCGACCGGTCATCTTCAGGATGCTGCCGGGCAGTCCGGTCAGGCCCTGGCCCGCGTCGATGGAGTCCTTGTTCTTGTCGAGGTCCTCGGTCAGGTCGACCTCGGCGCCGGGCTTGGCGCCCGCGCACTGGGTGGTGCCGGCCGGGAGCAGGGCGGCGTCGTAGCTGTCGTCGTAGTAGACGCCCGTGGTGCCTGGGTTGCCGCCGATGATCTGGCCGACCATGCCGGGGAACGAGTCGGAGGGGACGACGGTTCTCGCGTGCGTGTACTCCACGCCGCCGTTGGCGAGCCGGGCGAGCGCCGAGTGCGGATGGCGGGCGATGTACCAGGCCAGGTCGGACTGGTGCAGGCCGTCGACGGACAGCAGCAGGACGTGCCGGGCGGCAGGGTGCCCGGGCGTGTGCGCCGAGGCGGGCTCTATGGCCGTGGCGGTGAGCGCGCTGGAGGCGGCGATTGCGGCGGCTGCCGCAGTGACCGTACGGGCCGGACGGGCCGAGCGTCTGAACAAGGGTTCTCCTCAGGCAGTGCGGGAGGGGGGCGGCATGCGGTCCGTGCGGGGACATCCGAAGGGCATGACGTGTACGGAAGCGGACGTCCGTGCCGTATCCCGACCAAGAAACTCACTTGGACACGCAAAGCCGTGCGCAACGTGCCCGCAGCCTTCCGCGTGCTTGTCCGACCCCACGAGGAGACCCCGAGCAGACCGCTTCGTCCCGAAGCAATCGGGGCGGCCGTCTGGTCCTGACCCGCTCCTCCTCTCACTGCTGCGACGGTCCGCGGACGTCTGCGTAGGTCCGGCACTGTGCGTCGGCGCTGTCACGCACTCGGACACTCACCATGCCTGTCGGCTCTTCGACACCTGCTGGAAGGCGCGGTCCTCAGCTGGGGTTTCGCGAGGGTTCGCGAACGCCCACGTCACGGTGCAGTGTGGAGCCGTGGACATACGGCGAGGCTGGGCTGGTGTGCGGCCGCCGTGGCAGTCAAGCCATGCGCTGCTGGTGATCCCGGTCGTGCTCATCGTGGTGATCACGGCGGTGGACCAGTTGGTCCCGGCCGACATCCACCTCGGTCCGCTACTGGTCATTGCTCCTGCGATCACCGCCTCGTTCGCCGGTCCCTGGCTGACCGGGTTGATCGGGTTCCTGGCCGTGGGAGCGCAGGGCTACATCGGGTGGCACTTCGGCGTCCTGTTCTCCCGGAACGTGCTGGTGCAGATCCTCGCCCTGGCGGTGCTCTCAGCCCTGATCGTCTTCTTCTGCGTGTTGCGCGAGCGTCACCGTCGCCAGCTGGCCCAGGTGCGCTCGGTCGCCGAGGCCACGCAGCACGCTCTGCTGTGGCCCCTGCCTGGGCAGATCGGCCCGGTACAGATCGCCTGCCTGTACCTGGCCGCCGAGGACGAAGCACAGATCGGAGGTGACCTGTACGCAGCCACGTGCCTCGACAGCTGTGTGCGGGTCATGATCGGTGACGTGCGAGGCAAGGGGCTGTCCGCCATCGGCGAGGCCGCCCTGCTGATCGGGGCCTTCCGCGAGGCCGCTCACCAGCACACCACCCTGCCTGCGCTGGCCGCCGCCCTGGAACAGAGCGCGGACCGCAATCTGGCCCACTTGGAGCCCGACGGGGAGGAGGGCGAACGGTTCGCCACGGTGCTGCTGGTGGAGATGCCCGATGAAGGCCCCGTTACCAGGGTCGTCAGCTGCGGACATCCGCCACCTCTGCTGCTCAGCCACGGCAGCGCCGTGACGATTCCCGTCCATCCCGCGCCCCCGCTCGGGGTCAGCGGTCCGGTGCCGGTGGACTACACCCTCGATGTCTTCTCCTTCGCGCCCGGCGACACCCTCCTGCTCTACACCGACGGTGTCATCGAGGCCCGCGACGCCACTGGAGCCTTCTACGAGCTCGCGCAGCGGGCCGCCCAGTGGGGCGGCAGCAATCCCGAAACGCTGCTGCATCACCTCCGGCGCGATCTGCTCGCCCACGCAGGGGGCCGGCTCCACGACGACGCCGCGCTGGTCGCGCTGCGCTGCAGGCCCGGTGCAGACGCAGACCGCCCCGCTCACGGGCGGGGCAGGCGTCCGTAGGGCAGGCAGGAGCCTCCGGAACGGGTGCGGAAATCTGGCATCAGACGGTAATCGGACGCACACACTGTGAGAGGGAAACGCGATGCGCGAGGCGTATCGCGAGGCCGGCCACGCTGAGCGATGCACTGGTCGAGATGGCTCGACCGGTGGGTTACGCGCTCGGCCGGGCCACCACCGACCTCTTGGACGCCGACCGTCTGCTGGCCGAGAGCGTCATCGCGACCGATGCGAAAGTCGACGATCTTGAGCGGGATCTGGAGGACCGGGCGATCGCCGTACTGGCCCGACAGCAGCTGGTCGCCACCGACGCGCGCACCGTGGTCACCTCCCTGCGCACGAGCGCGGACCCGGAACGGTGCGGGGACCTGGCCCGGCATGTGGCCAAGCCGGCCGGGCTCCGGTTCAACGAGAGGTTCCGCGCGATCTGCACGAACTCGCCCCTGGCACCGTCGCGCCCTGACGCGGGGCCCGGGCAGGCCGAGTTCCGACCTGAGCCACCGAAAGTCGGCCATGACGGCGGTGCGCCGAACGAGCACCCGCCACGTGTGTTTCCGACAACCCGAGGAGTCGCATCGAGTTCTGCGCTCGGCGCTGTCCTCCGCGTGCCGCGAGGAGCTGGTCACGGGCAAGGTCGCCAAGCCGGTGGAGCCGCCTCGCACCGACAACCCAGAGGTCAAGGCCTGGACCCTGGGCGAGATGCTCGACTTTCTCGCCGCCTCCCGCAAGGACCCGCACCGCACGGCCTTCGTGCTCGCCATTGCCATGGGTCTCCGACGGGGCGAGATCATCGGCCTTCGCCGGTCGGACCTCGACCTCGAAAGCCGCGTCCTGTACGTCCGGCAGCAGACCCAGCGCCGCCGTGGCGTCCTCCACGACAACGATCCGAAGAGCCACCGTTACGACGACGATCCGAAGAGCCACCGTCGCCGCGTCGTTCCGCTGACCGCTCTCTGCATCCTCCACGAGTGCCTGCCGAAGTGGCGGACCCGGTACCTGGCCGAAGGGCGGCGGCAGTACTTCGTCGGCAGTACTTCCCTCTGGCGTCACAGGGTTGTTCCAGGTGGTGTGATCCCGCGGTACGTCGCCGCGACCGCAGGAGAATCGAGGCTGTACCGGACCGGGGGAAGGGGCGGGAGCCGTGGCCGCAGAGGTGTCGGGGATCTTCGAGTACAGAATCACGCACATGGTCACCAAGGAGGCCGGTGACAAGCTGACCCGGACGATTGCCCTCACCAACGCCACCACCGGCCGTCTGGAACGCTTCCGCGAGCGCAGGAACGAGTCCCACGAGACGTGCGACCACTGCGGCGCTCAACTCCTGGTCGCCCTCCCGTCGTTCGCCGAAGTCTGCCGCGAGCGGCGCATGCACGGGTGGTTGTGGAAGGTGTGTGCCCTGGCGGCGGTCCTGAGCGGCTACGGTTTCCTCCACGTGATCCGCACTGCCACGGGCACGGGATGGGGGCCCGGCACCGCCTTCACCGTGACCGGGGCCGTGACGCTCTTCCTCGCGTACCGCACGCTGATCAGCGGATTGCTCTCACGCAGCAACGGAGGGCCCGACGTCACTCGCGTCGACCGCCGGGAACACGGAAACCTCCGGCACAGCTGGACCTACGTGGAGGCAGCCGAGGATGCGTGACGCGGTCGGGCGGTCCGGCCGGCTCGTGTCGCCGCACCTGAAGTCCGGCCGTCTTCGACCGCTGAACAACGACGGTCCGCGACGGCCGTGTGCGGCTCAGGCCGTGGCGTCCTCGTACTGGCCGAGAAAGCGGAAGCGGCTGCCGGATGCCTGGAAGAGGTACAGCGCCTTCATGGTGTACCCGTTGCTCGACGACGTGTTGCGCAGCCGCTTGGTGATCCCGTGGTAGTCGATGTCGCGCAGCCGTCCCACGATCGCGCCGCGTTCCGCGCGGGACGCACCCAGCGTCGTCATCGCGCGGCCGACGAAGAGCGCCGCGTCGTAGGCCTCGGCGGAGTACCAGGGCGGGGCGGTGCCGAAGCGTTCGCGGTAGGCGGTGACGAAGGACTTCGCGGCCGTCACACGCGTCGGATCGAGGAAGGTGGTGGCGAAGACCCATCCCTCGGCGGCGGCGCCCGCCGAGGTGAGGAAGCGGGGGTCGAGAGCGCGCTGGGTGGCCAGTCGCGCCCCCGAGTAGCCGGCGCCGCGCAGCGCGAGCGCCAGTTTCGCGGCGCGCGCAGGTCCACCGGCGAACACCACCGCGTCCGCTTCCGTGTCGGATACCGACTCGGCGAGGTCACGGAAGTCGCCGGCGGCGTCGTCCTCGGCGGCGAGGGTACGCCGGGTCGTCGAGTGCCGCCCGGAGCGCATGGCCTCACTCACCCAGGTGCAGATGTTCCAGCTGAAGTCGCCCTCGGCCGCGTCGTCGATCAACAGCGTCCTGCGGGCCCGGGCGGTGCGGACGAGGTACGCGACCAGGGGCGCCGCCAAGTTGTGGTCGGGTGGCCGGGTGGCCGCGTACGTCCGGTACTTGACGGAGGACACCGAGTCGAGCCCGACCGACACGGTGACCATGGGCAGCAGTGCTCTCTGGTATTCGGCGAGGACGGCCTCGGCACAGGCGTCGGTGGTCGGCCCGATCACCGCGCGGACCCGGTCGTCGGCCGCGAGTTGCCGCGCGATCCGTTGCGCCCGGGTCGGGCTGCCCGCGTCGTCGTGCACCTGGAGCGCGAGGTCGAAGCCGCGGTCGGTACGGGAGTTGAGACGGTCGACGGCGAGCCGGACACCGTCCTCCTGGGCGAGTCCTGCCGTCTTGTGTCCTCCCGTCAGATCGGCGTGCAGGGCGACCACCAGTCGTGGAAGCCGGGTGCCGCCGCCCCGCGTCGGTGCGCGACCGGGGCGGTCCGCCGTCCACCAGGCCGCCGTCGCGCCCGCTGCCAGGACCCCGGCGGCCGATCCCAGCACCAGGAAACGGCGTCGCATGGGGCGCTTCGGCGGCTCCTGTGAGCCCGGCACGGTGTCGATGCCGGGCGGAGCACCGGACACCTCGGTCGCCTCGACGGCGGGCAGGGCGAGAGCGGTGGTCGAACGGCGAGCTATCAGCCGGGTGGACGATTCGGGCAACCAGCCCCCGCCCTCGCGGTCCCGATCGTGAGGCTCCGTTCCGTCCAGGGTTCGCCGGATGTCGGCCACGGCGGGCCGGGAGCCCGGCTCCTTCGCCAGACAGTCCCGCAGCAGCGGGAGCAATGGCGCCGGTACACCGTCCAGGTCCGGCTCGTCGTGGACCGTACGCGCCAGCATCTCGGCCGCGGAACCCCGGCCGAAGGGGCGTTCGCCCGTCGCGGCGAATGCGAGCAGACAGCCGAGCGAGAAGACGTCGCTCGCCGGGCCGATCTCCCTGCCCCGTCCCTGAGCCTGTTCGGGGGAGAGGAATCCGGGGGAGCCGACCACCATCCCGCTGGCGGTGAGCGCGGTGTCCTCCGGCATCCGGGCGATACCGAAGTCGATCACCCGCGGTCCGTCGACCGCGAGCAGCACATTGCCCGGCTTGACGTCCCGGTGCACCAGACCCGCCCCGTGCACGGCCTCCAGCGCCTCGGCGAGGCGGGCCCCCAGGAACCGCACCGAGCGGTGCGGGAGCGGCCCGCACTCCTCGACCGACTCCGCCAGTGAGGGGCCCGGCACGAACGCCGTGGCGAGCCACGGCGACTCCGCGTCCGGGTCCGCGTCGAGCAGCGGTACGACCCAGGGGCTGGCGACCCGGCCGGCCGTCTCCACCTCACGGCGGAAACGGGCCCGGAAGCCCGGATCGTCCGCATGCGCGGCGCGGATGACCTTCAACGCGGCCAGTGAGCCCGGTCCGGAGCGTGCCAGGTACACCACGCCCATGCCGCCCGCGCCCAGACGGCGCAGCAGCCGGTAGCCCGCGATCCTGGCCGGGTCGGCGCCGCGCAGCGGCTCCATCAGCGCCCCATCAGGTGGACACCTGGAACGGCGCCACGCCCTGGTACCGGAACCGGCCGCCGTCGACCTTCCACAGGTAGACGCCGCGGCCGTCGATGACCAGTGACCCGGTCTTCCTGTCGAAGGCGAAGTTCTTCGTGATCCCCTTGTACGAGGCCGCAGACCGAGCCGGAAGTCCCTTCCCCTGACCCGGCCGTGCAGCACTGCGTCGGCGGCCAGCTCCGCCACCACCTGCACCGCCTCC